>NZ_JBZEGI010000030.1:0-6636 GCF_058216415.1 Dyella sp. SYSU CM1112
AGCCGTCAGGTGGTAGTGCGTGGCGCAGGCCTGGCTGGCTGCCAGGTCAAGCCGCGCGCTGCCGCATGGCGGCTACGCAACGGCAACCCGAAGGGCTGGCTCTGTTTGCACGCCATACCATGTTATCGCTCAGTTGAGGACCGACGTGCACGCCTTTGCTCTTCCTTGTCTGGCGTGCAAACCGCTCCCAGCGCGAGCTACGCCAGTAGTGTAAGCAGGCCCTAGCTTCACTTTACCTTTACCTCTGTCTTGGAGTCCGCCATGCGTCGAGCTTCTTTTGCCCTGGTGCTGTTGCTGGTCGCACCGCTGGCGTTCGCCCAGGTCTACAAGTGGACCGATGCCAAGGGGACCACGCACTATTCAGAAACGCCGCCGTCGGCAGGCACCAAGTACACCCAGGTCACCCTCAATGCCGATCAGCCCGCCGCAGCGGCTCCGAACAGCGCCAGCGCGGATACGTCCAATGCCGGCAGCGGCAACTCTTCCGACACTGGCGGAAACGCGCCCGCCAAGATGGCCGACACCCCGGAAAATCGCAGCAAGCTCTGCGCGTCCTTGAAAACCAACATCGCCGCCCTGCAGGGAAGCGGGCCGGTGGTGATGCAATCTGGCGGCAAGCAGCAATTGCTCAACCCCGACCAGCGCAAGCAGCAGCTGGACAGCAGCCAGTCCCAGTACAACCAGTACTGCGCCAATCAACAGTAATGGACGGGGATACGGCAACGAGCAACGCAGGCTCTTAGCCGCAGCATCCATGCCGGAGACGAGGCATCCGGCACGCTTGCATGCATGATGCCTTTTCCCTCCCTAATCCCTGTTTCCGCACCGCTATAATCGGCGTTTTGTTTGCCGGATCGCCCAGCCATGCGCCTTAGCCAATTCCACCTGGCCACCGTCAAGGAAGTCCCCGCCGACGCCGAAATCGCCAGCCACCAGCTTATGACCCGCGCCGGCATGATCCGCAAGCTCGCCGCCGGCCTCTATACCTGGTCGCCGCTGGGTCTGCGCGTGCTGCAGAAGGTGGAGCAGATCGTGCGCGAGGAAATGAACCGCGCTGGCGCCATCGAAATGCTGATGCCCTCGGTACAGCCCCGCGAGTTATGGGAAGAAACCGGCCGCTGGGAAAAATTCGGCGGCCAGTTGCTGAAAATCAAGGATCGCAAGGAACAGGAGTTCTGCTACGGCCCCACGCATGAGGAAGTAGTCACCGACTTCGCGCGCAACGAGCTGAAAAGCTATAAGCAATTGCCAGTCAACTTCTACCAGATCCAGACCAAGTTCCGCGACGAGATCCGCCCCCGTTTCGGCGTGATGCGCGCGCGCGAGTTTCTGATGAAGGATGCGTACTCCTTCCATCTCACTGCGGAGTCGCTGGCTGAGACCTATGACGTGATGTATCGCACCTACTCGCGCATCTTCACGCGCCTGGGCCTGAGCTTCCGCGCGGTACAAGCCGATACCGGCGCGATCGGCGGCAACGCCAGCCATGAATTCCAGGTATTGGCGGATTCTGGTGAGGATTTGATCGCCTTTTCCGATGGTTCCGACTACGCCGCCAACATCGAGAAAGCCGAAGCGCTTGCACCCACCACCAGCCGCCCCGCGCCTTCCGCTCCACTGCAGCGCGTCGATACTCCCCGCGTACGCACCGTGGAGGACGTCACCCAGCACTTCAGTGTCGCAGCCGACCGCATCATCAAGACCGTGCTGGTACACGGCAAGGAAGGACTCGTCGCCCTGTGCCTGCGCGGCGATCATGAAATCAATGAGGTCAAAGCCGGCAAGCTGCCCGAACTGCCGGATGAGTCCGTGCTGGCTACCGAGGAGGATATCCTCGCCGCCATCGGCACCCGCCCTGGTTTCATCGGCCCCGTCGACCTGCCCGATTCCATCCCGGTCATCGTCGACCGCAGTGCGGCGGTGCTCGCCGACTTCATCTGCGGCGGCAATGCCAACGATACGCACTACACCGGTGCCAACTGGGGTCGCGACGCGCGCATCACGCGCATCGAAGACATCCGCCAAGTGGTGGCAGGCGACCTATCGCCGGATGGCCAGGGCAGCTTGAAGATCGCCCGAGGCATCGAGGTCGGACACATCTTCCAGCTCGGCAGCAAGTATGCGGAAGCCCTCCACGCCACCGTGCTTGATGACCAAGGCAAGAAACAGGTCATGCTGATGGGCTGCTACGGCATCGGTGTCAGCCGCATCGTGGCAGCCGCCATCGAGCAACGTCATGACGAAGCCGGCATCATCTGGCCCGAAGCCATGGCGCCTTGGCGGGTTGCCGTATGTGTGATCAACCCCAAGAACACACCAGACGTCGAAGCTGCCGCCGAGTCGCTCTATAACGAACTGATCGCGCGCGGCATCGAAACCGTGTGGGACGATCGCGGCCTGCGTCCCGGGGCCATGTTCGCGGACATGGAATTGATCGGCATTCCGCATCGCGTGGTCGTCAGCGAGCGAGGCCTGACGGCCGGCACGCTGGAATATCGCGCGCGCACCGCTGCCGAAAGCAGTGCCATTACGCGCGATGAACTCTTCGAAATACTTGGCTGAAGGGCGCCGCGTAAATGATGCAAAAAAGGCCGCCATAGCGGTCTTTCTTGCGTCATGGCAAAGCCAACAACATCGCTCGCGTCCTTATTCGAAACGTTAATGAAACCGCAATAAATGCCAAGCCATTGCCGCAGTGAAATTCATTATCAGCGCCATTGCTTTACAACACTGCGCGTTATGCGGGAAAATCAAAAACCCATCCGGTTTTTATAATCCAATAACCGGATCGCCTCGTTCATTTCCTTGTCGGAGCCCACCTCATGGCCATTGATATCAAGAGCCTCAACCATAATCAGCTCAATGACCTGATTCAGAAGGCGCAATTGCGCCAGAACGAGTTGCATAAGGAAAGAATCACAAAAGTGCGTGAAAAAGTGTATGCACTGTTGAAATCCGAAGAAATCACGTTCGAAGAAGTGTTTGGCGGCGCCGCCGTTGTCAGTCGCGGCAAGCGCAAAGGCACCGGGTCTGTCGCTCCAAAATATCGCAATCCGGCCGATCCGGAACAAACTTGGTCGGGCCGCGGCAAGCGCCCGCGCTGGTTCAATGACGCACTGAAGTCCGGCAAGAAAGAAAAAGATCTGGCGATCTGATCGTAAACACGATCCTAAAAAAACGCCGGCTAATGCCGGCGTTTTTGTTTTACCGGAATTTGATACCATGTATATACCCCTCGCACAGGGTTGCGGTGCATGAGTTGTGCAAGATTGAAGGCCTTTACTGCGCCCCAGCTCTCCCCTCCACACATAGAAGAGGAAATCCGGTCTCGGCAACTGGACTACCGCTGCGGGTCAACGCTGGCCAGACTGTTTTATGCCCGCCCTATTAAGCGTGCCGTCAATGACACAGCGAGCAAACCTGTTCATGGGCTTATAACGATCGCCGTGGTGCGATAAGCAATTCACCGAACATCAGCCCCCCAACCAGCGATATGAGCAAGGTCACCAGCAATATGCCCGTATCAAACCCGAGCATCGTATTGCGCTCAAGCAAATAGGAAACACTGCGAAATCCGACGCTGCCAGGGACAAGCAGCAAAATTCCCGGCTCCCGCACCACGGCACCCGGCCGGCCCGCGTAACGCGCGTAAAGATTCGCCAGCGCACTCAACAGCAGACCGCCCAAAAACACCCCGAACGGCGCTCCCGGCAAATTGACGGAAATCTCGCCGCCCAGCCGCGTGGCAACATAACCTACGATCACCGCCAGGATGACCGCCGGCCAATCGCGCCATGCGGCACGAAACAGCATCGCGAAGGCAATTGCTGCCAACAGCAATGCGGGATAGTCGATCCATGCAGGCAAGGCCGGCAGCGCAAAATCACGGGGCGCGATCGCAAACACCGCGCATATCTGCGTGGCGGCTACCGTGCCGAAGGTGAGCTTGAGCAGGGTGGCCATGGCGCCACCCATGCGCGCCATGCCGGACACCAGGTGCTGGCTGGAAATCTCACGTACAGCCGTCGTCAAAGACATGCCCGGCACCAATACGATCAAGCCCGCAAGTACGACAGACTTGATCGCCAGCGGTACCACGAAGGCACTAAACACGATGGCGACCAAGGTAGCGACCATGGCGCAAATCGCATCGCTCGCCACCGCAAGCCGAGGACGCGTAGCCGACAAAATCGTGATGGTGCCAATGATCAATCCGACAAAGGCGGCCACCAGCAAATCCACCCAGGAGCTATGCAGGAACAAGGCATCGATGGCAGCGGCCGACAAACCGTAGCTGACAATCACGCCCGCCTTTTGATAGGGCGTATCCGGCAACTCCAAGGCGCGCAGCAGGCGAAACCCTTCGCGCAAATCCAGCTCGCCGGCAATCACGCGATCGGCTATTTCGTCAGCACGGCATAGCTTGTCGAGATTCACGTCGCCCGGCAGCAACCGTATGACTTGCGTTACCTGCGCCAGCCTGCTCTCTTCGCCATGAGCAAGATCTGCAAAGGAAATGATGATCGCCGTAGGGCTGGACCATACCTCCGCGCTGAGGCCGATGCGTTGTGCCGAGCCGGTAATCGCCATTTCCAGGCGAGGAGAAGCCGCGCCGTATTTATGCAGGCGGGTGGCGAGTTCCACCAGAAAAGCAATGCGGGTGTTGAGTGCCGTCGTGGCGAATTGCACGCTCATGTGTCACCCACCCCGAACAGGGAGTTGGCGACGTCAGACGGCGATGGAAAAAAAATGACGAGTGCAGGCATGCCCTCATTCTCACCGGAAGTGTGCCCGTTGGGTATGCGCGTACGTCATTCCCCTATGCCGGCAAAAGCCGCGATAGTTCACCCTGGCCGTACTTTAAGCGTCATGCCCTCCACGGCAACGACCTCAACCGTACTACCCCATGGCATCTCCTCCCTTGATACGGGCGAGTATAGAGGAGCATTCCGGGCAAACTGGTTACGCGATTATGTTGCGGCGCCTTGCTGCGGCAACAGCAGGGTGACGCGCAAGCCACCATCCCCACGATTGGCAAGCGCAATGCGCCCGCCATGTGCTTCACTGATCTCGCGTGCCAAAGCCAAACCCAAACCGGTTCCCGAGCGCTTGGTGGAATAGAACGGAAGCAACGCCTGCGCCAGCACGGCTTCGCTCATGCCCGGGCCGCGGTCGGCCACCTCGATGCGAAACTCCTGCCCCGCAATGGCCAGCGACAATGTCACGCCTTCCGGCGTGCTGCCGGATTCGTGTGCGTTCTTGATCAGATTGATCAGCACTTGCTCGATCTGCGCCGCATCGAACCATCCAGGCTGTTTCGGCGGCTCGCCGACCAATTGGAAACGGCAATGCAGCGCCAGTCCTTCCAGAAACGGCTTCCACTCCACGGCAACCGGGCGCGGCGCAGGCAATTTGGCAAAGCGCGCGTAGCCATCGATGAACCCGTGCAGGTGACGCGCACGTTCGCCGATCGTGGCAAAGACACCCGGCAGCCGTTGCACGTCGCCGCGCCGTGCCAGCTCGGATCCCGAATGCGCCAGCGAAGAAATCGGCGCCAGTGAATTGTTCAACTCATGGCTAACCACACGAATGACACGCTTCCACGCCGCCACTTCCTGGCGCGACAGCTCGCGTGTCATCCGACGAAACAGCTGCAAGCGATGCGGCCGGCCCTGCAGGCGAAAAGCACGCTGCGAGAGATGGAAGGTTTCTTCGGCACCCTCCATTTCCACACTGAAGAGCGCGTCTTCCGCCCCTTCGGTTGCCTTGCGCAAGGCTTCGGGCGCGTCGGCAATCAAGGTCGCAAAGTGCAAACCGTTGAGGCTGCGCCCTTCGTTGAAAAGGTGCCGCGCTGCGATATTGGCGTACGCCACGCGTCCGCTCGCATCGGTCAGCACCAGGGCGACCGGTGTGTTCTGTACCACCGTGTCCAACAGCAGTTCGCGCTGTGCCAGATTCTGCCGTTGTTCGCGCAACGTCTGCCCCAGCTCGTTGTGTACGCGGATCAAGTCGCCCAGTTCATCGCGGCGATTGAGTGCGATGGAAATGCTGAAGTCACCATCGCGATAGCTTGCCACCGCGCCTTCCAACGCACGCAGCAGACGCTTGACCGGCTGCATCACTATGTGCGCAAACCACCACGACAACGGCAGCAATACCGCAGCGCAAATCACCAGCGCCTGCGTATGCGTAGGCCTCGCCACCGTGGGGCTGAGGCTATGCATCCAATCCATTAACTGCGGTAGCGGCCAGTCGGTCACGCCGATATAGACGGATGCTCCGGCCAGCGCAGCCAAGGCGAGGCAGAGTGCCAGCCGCCCTTCCAGCGATCTCAGGCGCATGATGCGATTCCGGTTCGATGCAGTGGTGTCGACATGAATCTTCCTTTGCGGAATGCAGCCTGTTCTCAATGCAGCCTGTTCTACACGTTACGACGATCGCGTACCACTGCCGACAGACAACCCTTGGCTCCGCGCCTTCATCCTTCCCTTTTCGTTTCTTGAAAGAAGGAGGTGTCTATCCAAGCGGAATCATGACCTGTAGTGGTCAACCCAACTTGGACAGTCCGATAGGAGTTTTGCCGACCATCGCGTCAACGACGGCCGGAATGCGTTGGCCGATGGCGGCATGCCATCG
>NZ_JBZEGI010000031.1:0-5762 GCF_058216415.1 Dyella sp. SYSU CM1112
TCACGGTACCTGTGACACCCGGTATCAACGTCAATTGACCACTTGCTGGAACGCCATCCGTGCTATCCACCACAACGGTGTAAGTCCCACTGACAGGTAGATTCGACAGATTTAATGTTTGTGAACTGGTGGTGTCGAAATAAGTGTAGTCACCGGTCGGGGTGATGGTCCCCACATCAGGGCGATAGACGACGACGTAGAGATCCTGTCCCGCTGGCGTCGTGCTCACACCGGAGAGATTCAATGCCAACGTTTCGCCAGCGGTAGCATTGAAAGTCAATCGTTCGACTTGACCGGTGCTCAAGCTAATAGCCGCCGGTGTATTGGCGGTTAACGTCGGCCCTACGATGTCCGGTTGCAACAATGCGTTGAACGTCATGATGCCACCACTCGCTGGTGACACGACGACGGAATACGTACCTGCAGCCATGTTCCATAAGAATATTCGGCAATCCGAACCGGGATTGGCGCTGGAACAGCCACTGCTGGTGATTTGTGTGCCGGCAGCGTTATAGATGCTGACACCCAAATTGCCGTTACCACCCGTCACGCTGATATTGCTCAACGTAAATTCCAGGTTGTCGCCGGCATTTGCACCAAACGTCAGGTAAGCATTCTGCCCTGACGCACCGGTGGTATAACTTTGGGCCGCGCCACCAGTTGTCACGGTACCTGTGACGCCCGATACCAATTTTAACTGACCGCTCCCTGGGATACCGTTCGTGAACACCACGACGGTATAGGTACCGCTGGCCGGCAAGTTGGAAAGATTGATGGTCGAGGAACTGGTCACGACGAAGCTGGTGTAGTAATTCGAAACCGTGATCGGCGTGGACAGGGGGCTGTAGACGTACACCGTCATCGTCTGATTGGTCGGTATCGTGCTCACACCCGACAACTGCAGTGCGTAGGTATCTCCGGCGTTGGCATGGAAGGTGAAGCGCTCCAATTGCCCCGTCGCCAAATTGACCGCAGTTGGTGTATTGGCAGCAAGTGATGGACCGATGACATCCGGCTCTACCATCGCGTTAAAGCCAATAATGCTGCTTATATCCACCGGCGACACCACGGCCGTGTAAGTGCCGGGAGCGAGGTTCCATAACGCGATGCGACAGGTGGCTCCGGGATTAGTGGTGTAACAGGACGGTGAGGAGACCACCGTACCCGTGGGTCCATAAACGGTGACTTTGACTTGCGTACTACTCGAACCGGTGATGGTGATGCCGTTGAGGGTCAATTCGTCATTGTCCCCTGGCGCTGCATCGAAGGTCAGAACGCCACTTTGTCCCGCTGCACCCGTGCTGAAGCTCACCGCGTTTCCAATCGCCGCGAGGTAGCTGGCAGGAGCGCCATTGACTTCACTAGCAATGTTACTGGGCAATACCGCCACCGGTACGGCACTCGTGGCACTGCCGTACGGTGTATTCACTGTCACATGACCACTCACCGCATTGCTTGGCACGGTGTACTGCACTTGGGTATCGGTCTGAGACAACACCGACAGCATATCCACGCCTCCCATTTGAGTAGTGGTAGCGTTTGCTATTGGATTGAGATGCGTACCGGTTACCGTGACCGCACCACCTACTGCGACGATTAGAGGACTGACTTGGGCAATCGCGGGAGGAGCTCCAGTGTCGTCGATTACAAATGGGGTTGCACTGGTTGCTGACTGACCAGCCACGGTGACGGTGATCGGCCCTGTTGTTGCACCGCTCGGAACATCTACAACCAATTGGGTGGCCGATGCTGAGAGCACAGTCGCCGCAGCGCCATTGAAGCTCACACTGTCGTTGGCCGCGTTGCCACTAAAGCCTTGACCTTCGATCGAGACCTGCGTGTCGGTGACGCCGTGCGTGGGCATAAAGGCGAAGATGGCCAGTTGCCCGGAAGACAACGGCGCACTGATCTGACTGGCATGCCCGAGCGAGTCGTAACTGTACTGGACACTGGTCCCGTTGTTCGCAGTCACTGCAACCACACGACCGTTGGCGTCGTGCACGTAGTTGGTCGATTGCGCATGCCCGACACCGCAGGCCCAAAGTACGCAATACAGGAACCACGCCAGTGGTGTGCTTAAACGGCACCGAGATGCATTTCGATGCCATCGAGCCGCGCTGACCGCACCGAAAGTTGCACCCACTGCACCCCTTCCGTTTCCCTGCCGCTCCATACACGCATTCCCTTCTGCCGATCCTTCGGAAGCGGCAAGCTTTGTCTCGACCCAAGAGCCCCAGCGCTTAGACACGCCCCGTCTATAGGTGAAAAGGGCGTGAAGTCACCGCTCCATGGCATCAGATGCCACATGAAGAATTTGTGAAGACATCGGCAGTACGCAAAATCAGATTGCTTTCGGTGTAATGGCATCGCCTTGTGTCTCCTGCACCGCATTGTCTCCGTCATACAGGAACTGCGTCACCGTACCCTGCACGTTCTTGGCGATGCGCCGACCCAACGCGTCATAGCTGAAGCTCAACTGAGCATTGCCGTTCTGACTGATCTGTGTGAGCTGGTTTATGGCATTCCACGTATAGGTGTTTACTCATGACATGACAATGCGACTAGAGTGCGTTTTTGATCGTAGTACGACCGTCCGATACATGCTCGACTCTGATCTGATACTTCGCAGTGTAAAAGTTGAGAAGCTCTATAAGCTCCTTCAGATCCGTGGACTGGTCATTGAAATAGATCTTTCGGGTCTTTGTCTCGTTACCCGAGGAAGCTGACGCAAAGATGTTGTAAGCAGTCACATTACGTTTTACCCCCGCCGCTCGAATGGGATAAACGACGATGCGCTGAACTCCAATCCATGGAATACGTTGGATCACTTTTCCTAAAAAAACCCTTGATATGTATTTATCATCGAGAACGACATCCGATTTTCCGATCAAAAACACTCTGCCTAGTAACAGCAGCAACGCTGCGACCAATAGGCAAAAAGCAGACCCACCAATGCCGCCACCCGTCAAAGGTATCGTAATGGCAAACAATATCCACAGCGCAACAAAGAACATTAATACTGTAAAGGCAGGGATAAACCCCTTAAATTTGAAAATTCTTGATGACGTTGCACTCATATGCCTTCTCTTTACTGTTGACACCCACAATCACTTTCGCTTGATGAGCGAAAACCGTGATCTGCTTTAGGGTCCAGAGCTGTTCCGACGGCATTGGCAGCACCTGTGAGTCCGGAAAAGACATTTGATGCCGTACCACCAACAACCGCTTCACCAGCACCAGCGGCAAATGCTTCGCCGCTCATTAACGGAGCCATGGCACCCAAGGCAGTTCCGTACCCAATATCATCATCCCAAGCTTTGGCTTTTTGGCAGTGAGATCGCGTCAAGTCATAAAGCTCGTTACCTGCAACGGTAGATGCAGCTCCAGTTGCTGCCCCAAGTCCTACAGTCGTTCCGGCACCAGCAAGCATGCCGGCAATTCCTTCACCTGCCCACGTAGCAGCAGCCGCAGAGAACTGCGGCGCAATAAATCCGACAGCACCCCCAATTACAGCCCCGGCTACAGCTCCTTGCCAGCCTCCAGCCTCATAGCCAGCTAAGCCACCGGCAACACCACCTATGAGAGCTGTAATAAAATCACGACCACTTGGATCACGATACATGATCGGATCCCCGCCGGTGTAGCCGTAGAAACTCAGCTGGCCACCCCCAAACGTGATTGGGTCCTCACTGATAAAGCCAGCCATCATCGGGCTGTAATAACGCGCCCGGTAGTAATACAGACCTGCTGTATCGGCCTCTCTTCCGGTGTACTGGTACGGATTCGTGAACCCCGTCGTCGTGTCGCTAGCCGTCACGTTGCCATACGGGTCATAGCTGTACTGCTCTTTGAGTGCACCCGTTGGGTCTGTCAACGCAATCGTGCTGTTGAGTGCATCCGTCAGGAAGTACGTTCGTCCTGTCACATCGTTGCGTGCGTAACGCTCGTCGACACCAAGGCCGGTAAGTATCGGGTTGACGGTGCTGCCTTGTGTCTCCTGCACCGCATTGTCTCCGTCATACAGGAACTGCGTCACTGTCCCCTGCACGTTCTTGGCGATGCGCCGACCCAACGCGTCATAGCTGAAGCTCAACTGGGCACTGCCGTTCTGGCTGATCTGCGTCAGCTGATTCCTCGCATTCCACGTATAGGTATTGGTCCCATCACTGGTCAAATTACCATCGGCATCGTAGGTCAACGCCGCACCATTGAAACTCGTCTCCCGGTCATTGAGGTCAAACGTCGCCGCCTGCGTGGTCGCCGTCGGCAACACATCGGTGGCGAAGCTGCCGCCCTTGCTGACGATGCGCCCGTCCGCGTCGTAGGCATACGTGAGGCTGCCCAGCGTTGTGCCGTTGCCTTGGTTGTAGGTCAGCCCGGTCAACTCGCTCGCCGTGTCGTAGCCATAATTGACGGTGATGCCGTTGGGCAAGGTCAGCGTGGTGCGTCGATTATCGGCGTCGTAGGCCAGCTGCACCGTTTCGCTGCCCTGGGTGATGCCGCTCAGGCGGTTGGCGTTGTCGTAGCTGTAGGTGGCGGTGGCTTGCGCCGCGGGGGTCATGCTGGTGCGCCGGCCGGCCGCGTCGTAGGTGTAGCTGACGCTGCCTTGCGGGCTGCTGGTGCTGGTCACCCGATCCAGGCCGTCGTAGCCCCAACTGAGCGTGCCGCTGCTGGAATCGACCAGGCTGGTCAGGCGATTGCCCGCGTCATAGGTGGCCTGGAGGCCGGAGCCATCGGCATAGGACACCAGGCTGCGGCGGTTGAGCGCGTCGTAGCTGATGTCGGTGAGCTGCCCTTTGCGGTCGGTGTGGCTGAGCACCTGGCCCAGCCCGTTGTACGTCCACGACTCGCTCTGGTTCAGCGCATCGGTGCGCGTGATCAGGCGATTGCGGGTGTCGTAGCTGTAGTGGATCACGCCGGTGTTGGGGAGCGTCACGCTGGTGAGGTTGCCGTTGCCGTCGTAGGCCAGCGTGGTGGTCTGGTTGAGCGCGTCGGTGACGGCGGTGACGCGGTCGTTGCTGTCGTACTGGGTCAGCGTGACGTTGCCCAGCGCATCGCGCGTGGCGATGCGTCGGCCCAGCGTATCCACCACGTAGTTCGTGGTGCGGTTGAGTGGATCGGTGAGGCTTTGCAGGTCGTAGCCTTGGTAGCCCAACTGCGCGGTGTGGCCCAACGCATCCTGCACCGCGGTCGGCTCGCCGGCGCTGTTGCATTGGATGGTCGTGCTGTGACCCAGCGCATCGGTGATTTGCGTGAGGCAGCCGTTGGTGTAGCTGAAGGTGATGGTGTGGTTAAGCGGATCGGTCACCGAGGCCAGCTGGTTGTAGTCGCTGGTGTAGGTGAACTGGGTGGTGACGGCATTCGACGTGCCGGACAGCTGCGTGACGCTGGTGACGTTGCCCCACGCATCGTGCGTATACGCGGTGGTGCGGCCCAGCGCGTCGGTCATGCTGTCGACCAGGCCGGACGGTTCGCGGTTGAATGTCGTGGTCTGGGCTAGCGGGGTGCCGTAGGCCTGCGTGTCACTGCTGGGATAACCGCTCACCGGATCGAACGCGACCTGTTCCTGGTTGCCGTTGGGGTCGGTGACGGTGGTCGCGGTGACGTTGTTGTTGCTGTCGGTGGTGTAGGCAAACTGGTAGGAGCTGTTGTCGGCGTAGGTTTGCTGGCTCACGCGCCCGTTGGCGTCGTACTGGTTGGTCACCCATACATGCCCGCGTCGGTCCTGCATGGTCAGCATGCGGTGGTTGCTGTCGTAGGTG
>NZ_JBZEGI010000032.1:0-5653 GCF_058216415.1 Dyella sp. SYSU CM1112
CGCACCCAGGGACTTGCGGTACCGTCGTGGCTGAGTGGCGTGGGTTCTGGGTGACCGGTGGAGGCGGTGACCTGCCGTGTCTGCGTTGTCCCCAGTGCTGGGATGGCCGTGGTGGCTATCGACGAGGTAAAAAAAACCCTCACGAGATGTGAGGGTTTTTAGGATAAAGCCCCTGGCGGTGACCTACTCTTGCATGGAAGTCCACACTACCATCGGCGCAGCTGCGTTTCACTTCCGAGTTCGGGATGGGATCGGGTGGGGCCACAGCGCTATAGCCGCCAGGGAAAGGGTTGAGGCAGCGCACGGGTGCGCCCGGCCTCAAGAGGGGTAAACGAGTGACAAGCGTCTGGTGATATCGAGATGTTTCGTTGGGCGGCCGCTCTTTTGAACTATCCCGCCAAAGAAGGCCGGGCTCGTCACAGAGAGACCTGTATACGAAGCGTCTTGGGGTTATATGGTCAAGCCGCACGGCGCATTAGTACGCGTTAGCTCAATGCATTGCTGCACTTCCACATCGCGCCTATCAACCACCTAGTCTTGATGGTGCCTTTAGGAGTCTTAAGACTCGGGAGATCTCATCTTGGGGCGTGCTTCCCGCTTAGATGCTTTCAGCGGTTATCACTTCCGTTCATAGCTACCGGGCAATGCCATGGGCATGACAACCCGAACACCAGCGGAACGTCCACTCCGGTCCTCTCGTACTAGGAGCAGCCCCCCTCAAATCTCCAACGCCCACGACAGATAGGGACCGAACTGTCTCACGACGTTCTGAACCCAGCTCGCGTACCACTTTAAATGGCGAACAGCCATACCCTTGGGACCGGCTACAGCCCCAGGATGTGATGAGCCGACATCGAGGTGCCAAACACCGCCGTCGATATGAACTCTTGGGCGGTATCAGCCTGTTATCCCCGGAGTACCTTTTATCCGTTGAGCGATGGCCCTTCCATACAGAACCACCGGATCACTAAGACCTACTTTCGTACCTGCTTGATCCGTCGATCTCGCAGTCAAGCACGCTTATGCCTTTGCACACAGTGCGCGATGTCCGACCGCGCTGAGCGTACCTTCGTGCTCCTCCGTTACGCTTTGGGAGGAGACCGCCCCAGTCAAACTACCCACCATACACGGTCCCTGATCCGGATTACGGACCTAGGTTAGAACGTCAAGCACTTCAGGGTGGTATTTCAAGGTTGGCTCCGCCAAGACTAGCGTCCTGGTTTCATAGCCTCCCACCTATCCTACACAGAAGAACTCAACGTTCAGTGTAAAGCTGTAGTAAAGGTTCACGGGGTCTTTCCGTCTTGCCGCGGGAACGCTGCATCTTCACAGCGATTTCAATTTCACTGAGTCTCGGGTGGAGACAGCGCCGCTGTCGTTACGCCATTCGTGCAGGTCGGAACTTACCCGACAAGGAATTTCGCTACCTTAGGACCGTTATAGTTACGGCCGCCGTTTACTGGGGCTTCGATCAAGAGCTTCGCCTTGCGGCTGACCCCATCAATTAACCTTCCAGCACCGGGCAGGCGTCACACCCTATACGTCCACTTTCGTGTTTGCAGAGTGCTGTGTTTTTGATAAACAGTCGCAGCGGCCAGGTTACTGCGACCCTCTAATGCTCAGTCACGCACGTGACCACATCGGAGGGCGCACCTTCTCCCGAAGTTACGGTGCCATTTTGCCTAGTTCCTTCACCCGAGTTCTCTCAAGCGCCTTGGGATTCTCACCCTGCCTACCAGTGTCGGTTTACGGTACGGTTTGCTGTAGCTGAAGCTTAGTGGCTTTTCCTGGAAGCGTAGTATCAGTCACTTCGCCCAAAAAGGGCTCGTCTCGGTGCTCGGCGTATGTGATCCCGGATTTGCCTAAGATCACCGCCTACCGCCTTTCCCCGGGACAACCAACGCCCGGTAGACCTAACTTTCTCCGTCCCCACATCGCACTACAGTCAAGTGCTGGAATATTAACCAGCTTCCCATCGACTACGCTTTTCAGCCTCGCCTTAGGGGCCGACTCACCCTGCGCCGATGAACGTTGCGCGAGGAAACCTTGGGCTTTCGGCGTGCGGGCTTTTCACCCGCATTATCGTTACTCATGTCAGCATTCGCACTTCCGATACCTCCAGCAAGCTTCTCAACTCACCTTCACAGGCTTACGGAACGCTCCTCTACCGCGCATATTGCTATGCACCCCGAGCTTCGGTGTATCGCTTAGCCCCGTTAAATCTTCCGCGCAGACCGACTCGACCAGTGAGCTATTACGCTTTCTTTAAAGGGTGGCTGCTTCTAAGCCAACCTCCTGGCTGTCTATGCCTTTCCACATCGTTTTCCACTTAGCGATAACTTGGGGACCTTAGCTGCGGGTCTGGGTTGTTTCCCTTTTCACGACGGACGTTAGCACCCGCCGTGTGTCTCCCGTACATTCTGTCCTGGTATTCGGAGTTTGCCATGGTTTGCTAAGTCGCGATGACCCGCTAGCCATAACAGTGCTCTACCCCCAGGAAGATTCATACGAGGCGCTACCTAAATAGCTTTCGAGGAGAACCAGCTATCTCCGAGTTTGTTTAGCCTTTCACTCCTATCCACAGCTCATCCCCATCTATTGCAACAGATGTGGGTTCGGTCCTCCAGTGCGTGTTACCGCACCTTCAACCTGGCCATGGATAGATCACTCGGTTTCGGGTCTACTGCCAGAGACTATGCGCCCTATTCAGACTCGGTTTCCCTTCGCCTCCCCTAGACGGTTAAGCTCGCCACTGACAGTAAGTCGCTGACCCATTATACAAAAGGTACGCAGTCACCCTTACGGGCTTCCACTGCTTGTACGTATACGGTTTCAGGGTCTATTTCACTCCCCTCTCCGGGGTTCTTTTCGCCTTTCCCTCACGGTACTTGTTCGCTATCGGTCAGTCAGGAGTATTTAGCCTTGGAGGATGGTCCCCCCATGTTCAGACAAGGTTTCTCGTGCCTCGCCTTACTCAATTTCATGCCATGTGCGCTTTCGCCTACGGGGCTATCACCCGCTATGGCCGGCCTTTCCAGACCGTTCGGCTAACACATACGACACTTTTGGGCTGCTCCCCGTTCGCTCGTCGCTACTCAGGGAATCTCGGTTGATTTCTTTTCCTCCGGGTACTTAGATATTTCAGTTCCCCGGGTTCGCTTCGCTACGCTATGTATTCACGCAGCGATACTCCTTACGGAGTGGGTTTCCCCATTCGGACATTGCCGGATCAAAGCTTGTTGCCAGCTCCCCGACACTTTTCGCAGGCTGCCACGTCCTTCATCGCCTCTGACTGCCAAGGCATCCACCGTATACGCTTAGTCGCTTGACCATATAACCCCAAGTCGCCTCAGGGCTACTCCCATTCCTCCTCAGGAATATGTGGGATTTGCCAAACAACGCATTCGTCGTTTGCCTCAACGACACATCTCGGTTTGGCGAGATAAGTCTTCACTTATCTCATCCAGGTTTTACCAAGACGCTTGTCACTCGTTTACTTTTTCAAAGAACACAAGACCGGCCTCAACGCCGTCCCGTTTCAAATCTCTTTGTGTGCGCTACACATCCTTCAAACTGGTGGAGCCAGTCGGGATCGAACCGACGACCCCCTGCTTGCAAAGCAGGTGCTCTCCCAGCTGAGCTATGGCCCCATGCCTGATTTAACCCATGGGCTGATCAGTGATCATACGTGGTGGGTCTGGGAGGACTCGAACCACCGGCCTCACCCTTATCAGGGGTGCGCTCTAACCACCTGAGCTACAGACCCATAAAGCTTCTTAGGCCTTGTGGCCTTTGTGGATGTGCAGGTGTCTTGTGTGGACGTCTTACGACAGAAGGTTCTGTCGTTCTCGAAAGGAGGTGATCCAGCCGCACCTTCCGATACGGCTACCTTGTTACGACTTCACCCCAGTCATGAACCACTCCGTGGTCGTCGCCCCCCTTGCGGTTAGGCTAACGGCTTCTGGAGCAACTCACTCCCATGGTGTGACGGGCGGTGTGTACAAGGCCCGGGAACGTATTCACCGCAGCATAGCTGATCTGCGATTACTAGCGATTCCGACTTCATGGAGTCGAGTTGCAGACTCCAATCCGGACTGGGATCGGCTTTCTGGGATTGGCTCCACCTCGCGGTCTCGCAACCCTCTGTACCGACCATTGTAGTACGTGTGTAGCCCTGGCCGTAAGGGCCATGATGACTTGACGTCATCCCCACCTTCCTCCGGTTTGTCACCGGCAGTCTCCTTAGAGTTCCCACCTTTACGTGCTGGCAACTAAGGACAAGGGTTGCGCTCGTTGCGGGACTTAACCCAACATCTCACGACACGAGCTGACGACAGCCATGCAGCACCTGTGTTCTGATTCCCGAAGGCACTTCCGCATCTCTGCAGAATTTCAGACATGTCAAGGCCAGGTAAGGTTCTTCGCGTTGCATCGAATTAAACCACATACTCCACCGCTTGTGCGGGCCCCCGTCAATTCCTTTGAGTTTCAGTCTTGCGACCGTACTCCCCAGGCGGCGAACTTAACGCGTTAGCTTCGACACTGATCTCCGAGTTGAGACCAACATCCAGTTCGCATCGTTTAGGGCGTGGACTACCAGGGTATCTAATCCTGTTTGCTCCCCACGCTTTCGTGCCTCAGCGTCAGTGTTGATCCAGATGGCCGCCTTCGCCACTGATGTTCCTCCCGATCTCTACGCATTTCACCGCTACACCGGGAATTCCACCATCCTCTATCACACTCTAGCTTCCCAGTATCCACTGCCATTCCCAGGTTGAGCCCGGGGATTTCACAGCAGACTTAAGAAACCGCCTACGCACGCTTTACGCCCAGTAATTCCGATTAACGCTTGCACCCTTCGTATTACCGCGGCTGCTGGCACGAAGTTAGCCGGTGCTTATTCCTCAGGTACCGTCAGCTCCACCGGGTATTAACCAATGGCATTTCGCTCCTGATAAAAGTGCTTTACAACCCGAAGGCCTTCTTCACACACGCGGCATTGCTGGATCAGGCTTGCGCCCATTGTCCAATATTCCCCACTGCTGCCTCCCGTAGGAGTCTGGGCCGTGTCTCAGTCCCAGTGTGGCTGATCATCCTCTCAGACCAGCTATCGATCGTCGCCTTGGTAGGCCTTTACCCCACCAACTAGCTAATCGAACATCGGTCCATCCAACCGCGCGAGGTCCGAAGATCCCCCGCTTTCTCCCGTAGGACGTATGCGGTATTAGCGTAAGTTTCCCTACGTTATCCCCCACGTCTGGGCAGGTCCCGATGTATTCCTCACCCGTCCGCCACTCGCCACCCGTGGAGCAAGCTCCACTGTGCTGCCGTTCGACTTGCATGTGTTAGGCATGCCGCCAGCGTTCAATCTGAGCCAGGATCAAACTCTTCACTTAGCTTTTCGACCATCCGAAGATGATCTATCTTTCTGAAGCGTTGTCCTAACCGTAAAACGTCAAGCTTTTGAATTGACTCTTAGGTTAGACGCTTGCATTTGTTGGACAGTTTCCCGTCCATCGCAAGACGCCCACACAAGTCACCTGCGCACACTGTCAAAGATCAACTACTTGCGATCCTTTCTTCAGATCGCCCCGTGACCTTTCGTCCCGGGTGAGCCGCCCATTCTACATCCCTTACTACTTCCGTCAACACC
>NZ_JBZEGI010000033.1:0-4966 GCF_058216415.1 Dyella sp. SYSU CM1112
GATCGTGATTGAGGCCAAAGCGCGTGCTCAGCGGGGCATGCTGCTGCACGCGGGTTTCGTACAAGGTGATTTGCTGCTGCAAGGCAAGCAAGGCGCGCAGCTGCGCGGCATCGTCGCCCTGGCCCAGCGTGCGAACCACCGCCTGCGTGCGCTGCAGGTCGCGGGCGTTGGTGGTGGCAGAGATCAGCATGCCGGTGGTCCACAGGCCGAGCAGGGCGAAGAACGAAATCGAGATTATCGAAATCGGATGCATACGCATGCGCCTGCCCCGATGCTGTTGGGCGAGACGTCCTAAATGCGGCCAGACACCGAGCGACGCATGATCCATGGAGTCGCGTGCGATGGATACGCGTGGCATGGAGGGCGCAAAGAACACGCCGCGTATCGGAATGCGCCGCGCGGCCAGTTGGGAGATATAGCCAGCCAGCTTCTTGGCCTGCGTATCAATCCGTACGGAAAGCTGCGCGATGTAGCTGTCTTGAAGGTTGGCGCAAAGATGTTGCGCGCCGATACGAGCCAATTGATCGCGAAGCGTCAGCAGATCACTTTCGACAGCCGCGGCATCGGGCGTACGCGAGCACTCGCAGCCGGCCACCAGCATGCGCCCCTGACCGGCTTCTTCCGTACCGGCGATATGAAGCAGGTAGACCGGCGCGGACCAACGCAAGGCATGCGCCGTGTACGCCAATGCACCGGCGGTGCTCCACCGCTCTTGAGTGTTGCCGGACGTGCCGGCTTCTGCGTCCGTGGTCAGGACAATGGCGTCGACGGGCCGGCAGCGGCGAAGTTTGCAGAGTGACTTAAGCCAGGCACGATCAGGTTGCTCATCGGCACCGCTGGCACGCCACAGGAGGACTGCATGCTCGGTGATCAAATAACCGCGTTTAGCGAGTTCGGGCAACAGTTGCCTAATGAGGGCATCACGCCCGGTAAGCAGCAGCCAGGGTTGGCGGTAACGCCACCGCCATCCATACCGTTGTTGCAAGTCGTAGCGCATGGCATCGAAATGGCTTCGCGGCAAAGAGCCGGATGCGCCTGACGCGGGCAGCTTTGCCTGGGTGGTGCCTGCCATCTTGGGCCGGTTGCGTTCAAGCCAGAGGCGCAGTGTGCGTAGTGCTTCAAGCCAACGGCCTGCGTAACTGACTGTCGCGATCAATATAAAGGCAAGCGCGATGCAGCACAGTACAGATAGCCAGAAAGCGCGTGCTTCCGCTGTCTTGATGCCAAATCGATCACCCCACAGCATGATAGCGATGGCAATGAGGATGCTAACCAAAGAAATGGAAATCAGGTCTGTCCGTAGCTTCTTCATGGATTCCAGGTCGTTTCATGGACGTCACATCCCGTAGCGATGCGCGTGATGGTGCTGATGGATGGCGTTGTGTGTCCGTCAATCAGACGTCTACGTAAGAGACATGCTGCGATGAAACCAGGCGAGGGCGAGGGCTGCATTGACACTTGCATAGGTCGTCACTCAGGGCGGCTTCACGTCCATCGGGCCCTTTGGTCGATACGCGCGGGCCGGTGCATTCGATGCTGCCCATGGTTTTGCAGACAGGACACCATACCGGATCGTTTTCGAAAGCCTGTTCGCGGTCATCCAGCTTGTCCGTATCGCTTCCGCCTTCAACTTTTCCGCCAGAAGTGGTCTTGTCGCCTTTGAAGATGTCGTAGCGTCGCATTGCTGTTTCCTTATGCTTGAGTGCGTGGTCTTGCCGCCGCTGCGGCGTTTGCGTGGTTCAACAGGGCGCAATCCACGGAGTCATTGCAGCCCACCAAAATCATTTGCTGGTCGGATTCGCTGCAGGGTGATGACGCCGCGCAAGCCAACGCCAGCCACGGCGCCGCCAGGCCTGTACGCCCAACGGTCTGGTCGAGGTTTGTCATGCGTGGATTGAAGACGAGTTTCCCGGCTGTTTCGCGCAGCGCGTCTGCGTGCTGCGCATCAAACCCTGTTTGCCACGCTGTAGCGATGCCACTCGCGTCGGCATCGCCCCATTGCAGGGCGTGTATCAATGCGTCAGCGGGACGATCTGCGGCACCCCGCACGGGACGATGCACGTTGCATGTCCGCGTCAGCAGATATTCGTGTGCCAGGGCATCCGGCGCCAGCATCAATGCCGTGCCTGCTTCGGCGTCGCCTGCCGAAGGCGTTGCCGCCAGCAGTGGATTCAACTGGATGGCAACAAGAAGCATGACATGCATGTCCTCGTCAGCGAGGGCCTGGTCCATCCAGCGGTCGAGCAGCATCAGGTCGACAGGCGGTGTCGCCGCTGGTGCGAGCTCCAGCGGGCGTGGCATCTTTTCATCCCAGCACGTCCACCACAGCGCTTCATTCGCTTTGGAACTGAGGCCATTGGCTACGCAGAGACGCGCCGTAAGCGGTATCCGTGCGGGAAGGGCCTGGATCGCCGGCAAAAGGTCGTCGAGCAATTGGTTGAACAGCCATGCTGTCGCGAGGCGATGGCGTTGCAGATCATCGTCCTTTTTACCGGGGATGTTTTGCACATCCGGCACGTTGAGCCAGCGTGCTTTGACGACTTCGCCTTTTTTTGCAATGGAATCGTGCGCCTTGAGAGCGACGGCCCCTTGCTTGATCCGTTCGGGAGAGTTTTCTTGTGCATCGGCCGAGATGCGATGTGCGGCGCCAAGCACGGCCAAGGGCAGGCTCGCTGCCTTGAAAAGGTCTGCCTTGTAATCATCTGCGACCGTGTTGTCTATTTCGACGCCCGATTGCGTGCCGGCGTATAAGCTGTAACAGCGCAGTATCACCACTACGGAAAGGCCCACCGGAAACAGGATCAGTGTGCTCCAGAATCTCAAGGTGTTAGTAGGCATGTCCTTCGGCCACCAGAGAAGCACGGCGCACATGCCGCTGAGGGCCATGACAAAAAACGCGATGGTCCAGAAGCGGCGCGATGGCGCTGCGCGATCATGTGTCTTTTCAGAGGGAAGCAGGGAGAAATCAACGGCCATGGCTGGTTGGTGTCATAGGTGATGAAAACGGTGCGATAAATCGCCGGATGCGGAATCACACCGCTCCGGGACGAATGCGGATGGCTTGCAGCAACTGCTTCCACAGCGCCTTGGCGTCGGCATCGCTGGTGATGGTGGTCTGTCCCTGGTCCGTGGGCTGGATGGTCAGGTCGATTTCCATAAAGGGACGCGTGACGTCGTTAGGCACGCCATCAGCACTCCAGAAGAATTTGCGCATCTGCGTGTGAGGTACCACGTCGTTAGGAACGCTGAGCGCAATCTGGTAGCCGTGCTGGTCTGCTGCGGTCAGTTCGCCGCGTTCGAGTACATGCACATGGCTGACGCTGGCACGCAGGATGCCCAGTTCGCTATCCACGCGGAATTTCAAAGACGGTTCGTCCTTGTCCACCTGATCGATGGCGCTGGCATCGATGGTGAAGCGCACGTCTGGGTGATCGGCGAAGGTCACGACCAGGGTGAAGCCCTCCCGCACGGGCGGCTTGCCGGTGTCGGCGAACATGCCGCCTTCGACGCAGAAGCCGGGGGCATGAGGCAGCTCGCCGGAAGCGAGGGGTTGGAAGGAGGAGCCTGCTTTCCACAGGACTTGCTGTGTTCGCGGATAGGCGCTTGCGCCCGGGACTTCATTGATATCAAAAACATAATCCTTCTGATCTATCACCTTATGTAGTTCAGCTATAACTTTTGAGCTCTTGGGATCTGGATGGTAACCAAGCGTGACTTGTTGCAATGTTGAATCAGTTTCAAAACCGACTAATTGAGTTGGTGCGTAGAGCTTATCGGGGTTGAATCCTGCTACCTTCCAAAACTCATCATCATCAGCACTTCGAATCATGCGAACAGCCTTATATCCGTGGGCTCGTTCAACGAGTTGCTCCTCCAGCTTAGAGAAGGAGCCCACCCGCACAGGTGTCTCCGATTCCATCCACTGATAATTGGTGCTGATCGATGCCTGTGAATCGGGCGGCAAATCGATCAGCAAACGGCCGATGCATAAGGGGGGCGTGGAAGAAGAGGGCATGGATGTTTGTCCGTACGCGGTGACGCTCGCTGCGGCAAAACACATCAGTGCCATGCGTGCAAAGCAGTGCATCGGCCCTCTCCCTCGTCTTGCTGGCATCACACCGCTCCGGGACGAATGCGGATGCCTTGCAGCAACTGCTTCCACAGCGCTTTGGCGTCGGCATCGCTGGTGATGGTGGTCTGTCCTTGGTCCGTGGGCTGGATGGTCAGGTCGATTTCCATAAAGGGACGCGTGACGTCGTTAGGCACGCCGTCAGCACTCCAGAAGAATTTGCGCATCTGCGTGTGGGGTACCAGGTCGTTAGGAACGCTGAGCGCAATCTGGTAGCCGTGCTGGTCTGCTGCGGTCAGTTCGCCGCGTTCGAGTACATGCACATGACTGACGCTGGCACGTAGGATGCCCAGCTCGCTATCCACGCGGAATTTCAAAGACGGTTCGTCCTTGTCCACCTGATCGATGGCGCTGGCATCGATGGTAAAGCGCACGTCCGGGTGATCGGTGAAGGTCACGACGAGGGTGAAGCCCTCCCGCACCGGCGGCTTGCCGGTGTCGGCGAACATGCCGCCTTCGACGCAGAAGCCGGGGCCATGAGGCAGCTCGCCGGAAGCGAGGGGTTGGAAGGAGGAGCCTGCTTTCCACAGGACTTGCTGTGTTCGCGGATAGGCGCTTGCGCCTGGGACTTCATTGATGTCGAAAATATAGTCGCTATGACCCACTAATTTGTGCAGCTCCGCCTTGACCTTTGCACTTTGGGGATCGGGGTGGTAACCGATTACCACTTGTTGCAAGGTTGGATCGGCATCGAAACCAACTAATTGGGTGGCCGCATACAGCTTGTCCGGGTCGTAGCCAGCTCTACGCCATGACCGATCATCCTCCGGTGTTCGAACCATACGAACAGCCTTGTATTCGTGGGCTCGTTCAACGAGTTGCTCCTCCAGCTTAGAG
>NZ_JBZEGI010000034.1:0-3585 GCF_058216415.1 Dyella sp. SYSU CM1112
CTCGGTCACGACATTACTCCACGGTCCGCATCCTGCCGCATTACACGCTTGCACCTGATATTGATAGGTCCCATTGCCACGGCCGCTCTCGCTCCAGCTGGTCGCACCGGTACCTTGCAGTACATTGCTCCAGCCCGCACCGTTGACATCTTCCTGCAAGTTGTAATTGGTTGCCGTGGCCACCGCATTCCAGCTCATGCTGTAGCTACCACTGTTGCTGGTGCCACCGCCGCTTAGGGATGGTGCCGATGGAGCCAACAGGACCGTTTGAGTAACCGTGTTACTCCAGCCGCTGCATCCGCCCGCATTGCACGCCTCCACACGGTAACTGTAGGTCGCATCGGTTTGCCCAGTCGCGTCATACGCGGTCCCCGTTCCCGTCTGCACGCTCGTCCAACCACCACCGTTAATCTGCATCTGCACGACGTAATACGTGGCTTCGTTGTTGCCCTGCCAGTCAACGATATATGTACCGGTATAGATGGTGCTGGCTTGCAGTTTCATCACAGGCGCCGGCGACGGCGGCAACGTGACCACCAGCGGACCGCCCGTCACGACCGGTGTGCACACCTGCGCGGTACTGGTGTTGTTGCACGCTTGCAGCTCGAAGTTGTAGGTGCCATCACCCAATGTCAGGGGCGTATAGCTGGTCGCCGTACCGCTGTAGACCTGCGCCCAACTCCCCGTGCCCACCTGCTCGTTCACGACGTAATTGGTGACTTCCGGCGTGGCGGCATTCCAGCTCAACGTCACATTGCCCGTATTGCTGGTCGATGGCACCGTGAAGCCGGTGGGCGTACTGGGCATCACGCCATAGTTGATATCCACCGTGACCGCGGCCGACGTCCCCCAACCGGCCGTACCGGACACCATCCGGTTATGCGCCTGCACCCGATAGAGGTAACTCCCTGACACGTTCCCCGGCTGCAAGAACGACGTGCCGGTGGTCCCGGTGGCGAGCGCCGTCCACGTGGTGCCGCCATCCGTAGAAACCTGCACGTCATAAGTGTTGGCACCCGCCGGGGCTGTCCACGTGACCTGGTAGGCGCCGTTGTCCGTACCGCTGGGTACCGTCACGGTCGGGATTGCCGGCCACACACCCACCACGAAGTCTGCCCAACCGCTGCACCCGCTGCTGTTGCACGCTTGCAGTTGATAGCCATGCGTACCTCCGGTGGTAGCGGTCACTGCCACCGATGGGTTGCTCCCGCTGTACACCACGTCCGTACCGCCATTGCCGTCGGTCGTTTGCAATGTGTAGCTGGTCGCATCGGCCACCGCATTCCAGCTCACCGTGAACTGGCCATCGTTCGGATTGCTGCTGACCGTGATGCCGGTCGGCACCGCCAGCTGCTGCATCGCATGTTTGGCGATCAGCTTGCTGCCCAGGTAGATGTAGTTCGTTCCTGTCGCACTGGCCGGGTCGAACGCGTACATCAACTGACCGGCCTGATCGTAAAAATAGTAGGCCGACACCGCGCCGTTCGTGCCCGTCTTGGTGACACGCCGACCGGCGGCGTCGTAGGCGTAGCTTTCCACGCCCGAGACCTGCAGCAGCTGGTTCTCGGCATCAAAGCCGTAGGTGGTGGTCGTACCACCACTGCTCAGGCTGTCGCGGTTGCCTTGGTTGTCATACCCATAGCTGGTGAGAGTGCTGGCCCCTTCCGACACACTCGCCAGTTGATTGCTGGTGTTGTAGTTGAGGGTGAGCGTGTTGCCACCGGTGACGCGACTGCGCAGGTTGTTGAGCGCGTCGTAGGTGTAGCTCTCGGTGCCGTACAGCTGGGTTGCCGTGGCGCTGCTCAGGCGGTTCAGCGCGTCGTAGCTAAAGGCCTTGGTGCGCTGGCCGTTGACCAGGTCGTTGACCTGGGTGATGTTGCCGTTGGCGTCGTAGGTGAAGTCTTCGCTGAGGTTCAAGGTGCCACCGAGGCCATCGCTGAAGTTGCTCAGCAGCTGACGTGCGTTTTGCTGGGCGAGGTAGCTGGCACCGTTGCCGTAGGTGAAGCTGGCCACCTGGCTATTGGGGAAGTAGGTAATACCGCTGGCATAGCTGCCCACTTGCGTGACGCGGCCCAGCGCATCCGGGTTATACGCCACGCCTTCGCTGGAGCCGTTGTAGGACGGATAGCCGATGGCGCTGAGGTGGCCGTAGCTGTCGTAGGCGTAGGCCAGTGCCCAGGCATAACCGGGCACGGACATCGCTTCGGACGTCAGCATGTTGCGTGTGTTGTAGGCGAACTGTTGCTGGGTGAGGCCGGAGCTGACGGTCAGGATGTTGCCCGCCGTGTCATAGGTGTAGTGGGTGTCTTGCGTGCCGGCCGGCGGGGTGATCGACAGTACGCGGTTCATCAGGTCGTAGGTGCGTACTGTCTGCGCGGCGGCAGGCACATCGCCCTGACCGCAGGTGCCATCGGTGATGGTTTGACCTTGCGCGCTCCAGGCCAGGTTGTTGGCACCGTCGTAGGCCATCACGGTGCTGCCGCTTTCCGGTTCCGTCGTACGGCATAGTCGATGGTAGCTGTCGTACAGCAGGGTCTTGGTGACGCTGTCGTTTTCGCTGCCGTAGGCACCCGATTGGGTGATCGAGGTCGGGTTGCCGTAGATGTCGCGCGTGATCGTTTGGGTGATGCCGGTCGGTGCAACCACCGAGATCGGGTCCTTGTAGTCGGGCTCGTCGAACACCTGGTAATGCGTGGTGGTGACGTTGCCCTTCGGATCGGTCACCTGTTCACCGGCCCCGCTGAGATAGGCCGTGGACGTGGTCAAGGGTCCCAGTTCGCTGTCGTCCTGTGTCTGGGTCAGGCGTTCCAACGCGTCGTAGCTGTGGTGCGTGCCAGTGGTGAGCGCGGTAATCGCCGGCTGGCCATACACCGGGTAGGACGCGAAGGTGGTCGCACCGGTGTAGTCGTAGCTTGTCGCGGTGGTGATGTCCTGGCTGCCGTTGGACGTGTCGCTGAGCACCGGACGCAAATCGGCATCGAAATAGGTGGTGGTGACCGCGTTACCGACGGTCGTGGTGCGATCCCAATGGCCGGCGGCGATGCCGCGCTCGGCGCTGTTCACGAAGGCATACGTGAACGTCTTCGGATACCACGACACGCTGTCGTTGGTCGGATAGGTGATCTGGCTGATCCGGCCGATCGGGTCGTAGCTGTAGTGCGTGGTGTTGCCGTTCTGGTCGGTGATCGAGGTGATCTGGCTCAGATCATCCACCGTCAGGAATTGTTGGCCACCATCGGGATAATCGATCTCCTGCGGAATGCCGCGATAGTAATTACTGATGTTGGTGGTATCGCCATCGCCGTCGGTGAAGCTCGCCAGCTGCCCGGTGCCGTTGTAGGTGTAGCTCATCATGAACTCGCCAAAACGCGAGCGCGATTGCAGCAGGTCCTGACTGTTGTAGGTGTTGCTCAGCTCCGTCTCGCCGGTCGTGTCGTTGACGACGGTTTGCGGCAGGCCCAGCACCCACAGGTTCGGGTCGTTGAGGTAGGTGCTGGTTTCTTCGATTGGGGACTGCCCGGCGATGTCGTTGTAACGCTTCACATCTGTTGGGTTGGCGTAGCTGTCGTAGGCCAGCGCTTGCCA
>NZ_JBZEGI010000035.1:0-3439 GCF_058216415.1 Dyella sp. SYSU CM1112
CTTGAATGGCAGCGTGACGCTTACCGCCGGCAACCTCGTGCACATCACCGGCAGCGACGTGATGAGCCAGACCGGCACCGCCATTGTCGGTAAAGACGTGACCATCGATGCAGCGGTCGGCACGCGCGACACCACCCAGACCACCAAGCAGCAAAGCAGCGGCCTTACCGTCGGCCTGGGCGGCGCGGTAGCCCAGGCGGTCAATGGCGTGATGGCCAGCGCACAGCGCAGCAGCGAGGTGAGCGACGATCGCCTGAAGGCCCTGCATGCGGCGCAGGCCGCCTACGGCGCGAGCGATGCGCTGGGCATGGCCAACGCGGGCGGCTTGCAAGGCGCCACCAAGCTCGGGCCGGATGGTCAGGGCGGCAACGCCAACGGCCTCAGCCTGCAGATCGGCATCGGCGGCAGCAGCGCGAGCAGCACCACCACCACGCACGACGAACAAGCCTACGGCAGCCGCATCGGCAGCCAGGGGAATGTCACCATCGCCGCCACCGGCGGTGACCTGAACGTCATCGGCAGCCAGATCAACGGCCACGATGTCGCGCTCGCCGCCGCCAACAACCTCAACCTGCTGAGCCAGGCCGAACATCACAGCCTCGACAACCAAAACAAAAACGCCAGCGGTGGCGTGGGCGTGCAGATCGGCAGCGATGGCGTGGGTTTCTACGCGCAAGCCTCCGCCGGCAAGGGCAGCGCCCACGGCAACGGCACCACACATGCGATCAGCAGCGTCAATGCCGATGGCACGCTCACCCTGATCAGTGGCAACGACACCACCATCCAGGGTGCGCAACTCACCGGCAACCAAGTGCTTGCGGCCATCGGCAACAACCTCACCATCCGCAGCGAGCAGGACACCGACGATTACGCCAGCAAGCAACAGCAACTCGGCATGAAAGGGGTGATCGGCTACGGCGGCAGCGCCAGCGTGAGCTACAACCAGAGCAAGGTCGACAGCCATTACCAGAGCGTCACCGCGGTCAGCGGCATCGCCGCCGGCAGCGGCGGCTTCGACATCACCGTTGGCGGCAATACGCACCTGGCCGGTGGCGTGATCGCCAGCGCTGCCGAGGCCAGCAAGAACCGGCTCGATACCGGCAGCCTCACGTATGAGCATCTCAAGAACGAAGCCGACTACAGCGCCAGCAGCATCGGGCTCAATGCGGGTTACGGCAGCGGCAGCTTCAGTGCATCGCCGGCACTGGGCATGCCGCAAAGCGGACACAGCAGCAGCGAGACGAAAGCCGGCATGGCCCAAGGCACGATCATCGTGCGCGATGGCAACGCCGATCTCTCGGGCCTGGATCGCAACCCCACGCTCGACGACCAGACGCTCAAACCCATCTTCGATGCGCAGAAAGTGCAGGAGCAGATGGAGATGGGGCAGCTCATGGGGCAAGTGGGCATGCGCGCGGCGGGCGATATCGCCGGCAAGATGGGCTGGCCCGAAGGCAGTCCCGAACGCACCCTCCTGCATGGCCTGGTCGGCGTGGGCATGGCCGCAATGGGTGGTGGCGACGTCACGCAAGCGGTACTGGGTGCCGGCGCCAATCAGCTGGTGATCCAGAAGATGGCGGAGTTTCTGGAAAGCCAGGGTTATGAAAAAGGCACGCCGGAATTTGCCACGATGCTGCAACTGGGCAGTGCCGCCATCGGTGCGGCGGTGGGCGAAGGCAGTGGCGCGGCAGCGGCGTTGGCGGGGACGCAGTACAACTACCTTACGCATCTGCAACTGGAAACATTGGATAAACAGATCAGCCAATGCAAAGGCGACGCGGTCTGCATCCAAACCGCCAAGAGCGATGCAGAGATGCTGTCGGCCCGGCAGGAGCAAGACCTCATTCACGGTTGTAACGCTGCCGGGGTTTATTGCGCATCGAATTACGCAAACGGCATCAACGACGCGATCCACTACATCAACGATCCGCTCGCCGCCAAGCTGGGACTGCAGGTGGACCAGTCCATCACTGCGCAGAACTATGCCAATTATCAATCCCAATGGGGATTGGTGTATGGGGATAACGTAGTGAGCCGCGAGGGCAACATGATGCTTGGCCTGGCAGCGACGGGAGCTACGGCGGGACTGGGTTCCACCGGCGCAGCAGGTGCGTTAGCGGCGGAAGCGTATGACGGCACTCAGTTTGGTTCGCTATGGCAAGTTGCCTTGGCGTCCCGTACCGGCACGGCATTAACGACCGGTGCCGTCAATCTAGGTGCTCAATTGCTTGAGAATGGAGGCCATATGAACCAGCTGAACTATATCGACCTGAGCGCCAGCATGTTGGGTGGTTACTTAGGTTATGGCGGCAACATGGCATGGAATGGTCTGGTGGGAACAGGAGTCGGTATGGTGCAGACGGAAGCTAACAATCTTTACTACGGCCAAAACAATAATTTATTGGTTGGTGGTTTGACCAGCGGAGTAACGACGGCAATAGGATTCAAGATCGGCGATACCTATACGAACTGGATGAGCACACCTGCTTTCACATCACTTGGCCCAGTCGTTTCTGGCAATGCAGCAGGAGCTTCAACGACAGAAGGCTTAAATGCATTTGTTGAAAAATGGAAAGATGAAATTATTAATAGAAACAATGAAAAGCACGGGGGAAAATAATGAATCTTATTAGAAGAATCATTGCAGCTCTTATTGGCGGCATGATTTTTTTCATTCTTGGCGTAATTATTATTGTAGTTTTTGGATATGTTTACGCGAAGGTCGATGGTTTTATATACATATTTCGTGAGGCTCTAATTCAAGGGATACGTACCGGATTATATTTAGGATCAGTCATCACCATTCTGGCATTTTTGGGAGGCCCTCGCCGGGGGCCTCCTTTCCGATAATCATTACAATCAACAAGGTTGAAAAATGCATTGGAACCCTAGAAAAAACCGGGAAGTGAAGCCAGCTTTTCCGTTTGAGTTGAAACCACTGAAGCCTCGTTCTTTATTTTGGTCCATGCCTTTATGGTTAGCGGTGGTTTTTCTTACGATTTTTGCTGCCGGATTCGCACTGGTCACGCTTAGTGAATCTGCGTTCGATCATGTCCTCAAGTGGATGGGATGGGCGAATAACTAAACCATGACTGGCATTGGCCTTTTCATTAAGGCGCGACGTTATATCTGGCAACAACACACCCTCACTAAAAAAAACCCGACCTACCGGCAGGAGAAAAACCACCACGCACGATGCCGTGCAGGACGGCTTGATCGTGGGCACCCTCCTCAGCAGCCACGCCGTGACCGCCATAACCTCACCACGCAGACGTCGGAGATCGTTAGCACGAACAACGTTGTGCTGGCTAAGGCTGTAGGTAAGACGGTGACTATCGATACGATGGAGAAAGCGTCAAGCAACCCTATCCCTGGGCTTGTCGATGAGTCGAACCACGACGCGCGCTTCGTACTTGGACGCTTGGGTACATTGCACATT
>NZ_JBZEGI010000036.1:0-2685 GCF_058216415.1 Dyella sp. SYSU CM1112
TGATCCGGTATCGAGAGTGTTCTTGCTTGGATCGGCACTGCTCGCGATCACGGCACCGGTGAGATGGGTGTTACCGCCTACCGTGATCTGAAAACCGCCGCTGCCCGCGTTCAAGCCTGTTACGTCGCCTACGCTGGCATAGCTGGATTGCATCTGGCCTTGGTTGTAGCTACCGCCGCCGCTTCCCCCGCCGCCACCGTAACTGAAACTTCCGCTGCCCTGCGCCATGTGGCGGGTGTGCATGATGTGTTTTCCAGCGAGGCTTATCCCCTTGAGGGCGGCGGCGGCATATTGGTGGGACTAAAGATTAGAGCTGATCAAACGACGCGCCCGAAACCTTCAATTGCCTACCTTGCCGACGAACACGCGATCGACACGCTTGGCCTCTCACTCGTCGCAGGGCGTAACTTTCGTCCTGAGGAAATCGCTGCCATCGGCCCCTACGACAAGATGTCCCCGCCATCCATCATCGTCACACAAAGCCTTGCTAAGAAGCTCTTTCCCGATGGCTCCGCCCTGGGCAGAGCGGTTTACCTTACGAATGGCCCCGCCACCATCATTGGTATTCTCGCCAGCCTTCAAGGGCCATACGCTGGCAGCACGACGCGATCGATTGATGAAGATAACATTCTGATCCCCGCTCGTTATGTCGACCCGAGCGGTGGTGTTGTATATCTGGTACGCACCTACTCCACGACCATGAAGCCGGTGATCAATGCAGCGATGAAAGCTTTATCGGAGCGTGGCAGCGTACGCCTCATCGATCCCAAAGAAAGCGTTGTTACGCTGCCCCAGGCACGAGAGCACGGATATGCAACCGACCGCAGCGTAGCGCTGCTAATGAGTATTCTCAGTGGATTACTGCTGTTAGCGACTGCGGGTGGCATCGTCGGACTAAGTAGTTTCTGGGTCAGCCAGCGACGCAAACAGATCGGCATCCGCCGTTCGCTCGGCGCAACCACGAACGACATCCTGCGCTATTTCCATACCGAGAATTTCCTGATTGTCGGCGGAGGCATCGTATTCGGGGCGCTGCTCGCATTCCTAGCGAATCTCGGCTTGATGCACGTCTACGAATTACCGCGCATGCCGCTCTATATACTGCCACTTAGCGCGCTGTTGCTGTGGCTGCTCGGTCAATTGGCCGTATGGGGCCCGCGCGATATGCGACCAAAGTGCCGCCCGTAATCGCGATTCGCACCGAATGAACTGAATTGACCGTACAGTGGCTGATACTCAATAGCGGGGCTATTATTTTTTTCGATTCGATGCGGTCGTAAAGATCTTTTTAAAATGAATTTAAAGCACTTTCCTTGCCTTAAAAATCACCGCAGTCCGATTATTAAATGAAAGCATCCAAACTTGAACGTAGAGACCGCACTCGTGCGGTCTCTACGTCAAAACGGGGGGCGACGGCGAGGGGCGCCAATGAACGCCAGAATGGTTATGACCGCCCCCAAATACATACCGCTGTGAACACCCTGAACCAGAGCATCATGGAAGTTATATTTTAATCCGTTCAATCGGACAGCAACGTAACCAAAAGCCACAATGGCAACGACCGCAAAAAGAAAAAAGGCAATTCCAGCCATAAGTGCATACAATATTTTTTTAAAAATAATCATGCCATTACACCTCTAATTTTTCCCTGCATTCTCTTTGGCCTTATCAATGAGCATGTTGATTCCCTCTGTCACTGTCGCCCCGCCTGCATTGCCCGTAATAACGGGAATAAGTGACGTAAAGCCTGGGGTGCTCATCAAATTGCTGTAAGCATCGCCTATCTTGAAGCCGACCGCCGTCGTCAGCCCGCTGATCGCACCATTCAGTAATACATTCTCGTTCTGGTTGTAATACAAGTTATTAGCTTCCGTCTGCAACATGCCAACACCTGTCCCAACTAACCCATTCCACGCCATGTTGCCACCATAGCCAAGGTAGCCTCCAAGCGCACTCACTCCCACGTTGATGTAATTCACCTGACTGAAGCTGCCGCCGTTCTGAATCAACTGTGAGCCGAGATTAACAGCTCCGGTCGTGGCAGCGACGCCTCCACGTGATGCCAACGCAATCTGCAACAACGAGCCCGTTTGGAACGCGCCAGAGCCTTCGGCTGCAAGCACCCCGGGACCAGCACCCAGCCCCGCCGTCGCCCCTGCCGCCGCCAAACCAATCATCAGATTGCCATCGTGGCTTACCGCATTATCTGCCGCCACCAAGCCCCATTGACCGTTGTTATTCGCATGGTCCTGCGCGTAATCCATCGAAGTGAGGGTCTGATCCGCTCCCAAATTCAGCTGCGTCGCCAGCGGACTGTTGGCGTAAGCGACAGCATCGCTGATAGCACCACTATACATATCTGCACAATTCGATCCCGCCGAGTTGCATTGGCCAACCAACAGTTGCTCCTGATTTCGTGACACGACTTCCGCAGCACTCTCTAAATTCAGAGCGCATGCCGAGTTCACGTCACCGCCGCATTGCTGCTTGATGTTATTTTGCAGCTCAATCAATTGCTTATGCGTCAGATAGTTATATTGCGTACCCGCAAGCGCCGTCGCCGCGCCGGCTCCGCCACCGACTAGACCACCAATCAGCGTCGTGCCTGCCAAGACGCCGCTAGCGCCGTACTGCTGCAGATACGGAATCGCCGCTTCGCTCACGCCTGCACCAAGCGCACCTTGC
>NZ_JBZEGI010000037.1:0-2467 GCF_058216415.1 Dyella sp. SYSU CM1112
CCAGCCGATGAATCGTGATGCACATATCCGTCGAAAGCTGTAGCAGGCGGGCGTTGCGCGGCATGGCCAACACGTCGCAGCCGATGCCTTCGGCGTGCAATGCCGAGATGATCAGCCCTTCACGATCACCGAAATCCCACCAGTCGTATGGCGACATGCCCGTCAGGATGCACTCACATTCCTGATGCAGGGATTCGAGCCGGTGAAAGTGCTCGGCAAGCATTTTGGTTGGCATGTGGGTACGCGCACTGTGCATCAGTCGAGTAGTTTCCATGCGCGTATGGTCCAGTGCGTCGCTCAGATGGCAGACGGTGTTCACGCGCATGCGCTCGGTCATCAAATAGCTTCGCCGCGCCTGTTCGATGGCTTTTTTTTCGCCTTGCGCGAATTCAAACGCCATGGATGAGCGCGCTGCGAACATAAGCAGCGCCGTCCCTAGCAACACCATCAAGCCTTGCGCATACAATGTTTCGAAGTCGTTGAATGCAGGCATGGTACTCACCAATGTCACATTGACTGCGGCACTTATCATGGCCGTGGCGGCCCATCCATAAGACCATGCCACCGGCAACAGTGTTGCAAAAGCAACAAGATTGCCCGTGAATCTCCCCGCATCACCGCCGTAATGACCTAGCATCAGCATCAAGCCATTCACCATGACCAACGCAACTGGTCCTACCCACCGATGGGTGCGCGGGAGCCGGACAAGCGCCTCCCGGGTTCGCTTCGTATCGGCGATAGCGCGTTTTATAGCGTGACTCATCCATAAAATCAGCGGCGTGAAGGACAACATAGCAAGGTAGTTACCCATAAACGCCTGGGCAAAATAATCGATCCATGACAGTCGCTTCTCATCCTGCGGCAGGTATTGCATAAGGCTATAAGCGAGCCATCCGTGCATCGTGCAAACGACAGCCACAGCGCCCATGCACGCCAGCAGATAAGGAGTCCTTGCTACAAAGCTTTTGTGTATGTCCGGGAAACACCGGCGCATTGGCCAGACGAAGAGCATGGTTTCGAGTGATCGCGGAATACTGTTGACCCACACCCATGTCAGCCCTTGCTCACCCAGGCACAAGTAATTGGCATAGCCCATCGGAATGGCTTCGCCTATCACCACAGCCGGCCAGTAACGCATGGGCATAAGCAACAGACAACTTAGCCGCAGGGCGGCCAGGGGAACCCAGTTGAAGCCACTCATGCTATGTATGGCGAGCCATCTGATGATGGTAAAAACTCCGCCATAGCTCACAGTAATCAGCAGAAAACGCCATGCATACGCTATCCGTGGATGCATCCCTACTTCCCCTTGGAATAAACAGGTAAACAACCTTATTGCGTCATGCACGAATATTCATCGCCTGATAGAGATTTTCATACGAAAAATACATATTTGAGATTTTTCACTCCCAAAACCAATATCGATTGATTATTGAGACTTTTCGCTACCATTTCATTCATGTCAGATGTGACATAGCCGTTATGCTCGGCATTTATCGGCTTTTTCGCTATCTCGCCTCGGATGAACTGCTATGAATGTCATGTCGCGCTTCTTTCCATCGCGCTGGGTCGTATGCGTTGTGATATTGGCACTTGGCTTATCAAGTGCTTCGCATGCAACAGCACTCTCTCATGGTCTTGGACAAGCGTTTCCGCATGCAGTCAATCAAAGCCATAGTGCGCTATGGCGGGTGTACGTCTTCGAGCGCGATGGTGTGCGCTATGTGCAGATCAACGACAGCCAGGGCGTCGTGCGCGCCGCCTTCGCCACGGCAAACGGCATGTTTCTCGCGTTGCCGATGGGTACTGATGCAAACCACATTGAGGTGCCTTCCACAACTTCTTCACTATCGAGAAAAGATGTTCAAGAAGAGATGTGCGGTGAGGCGTGCAACACCAATCAGATAGTGTCTGCAACCCGTTCAAGTATGGCGCAAACCGTTGCACCCATTACGTTATCCGGAAGCCTTGAAGAAAAGATGTGCGGAGGGAGATGCACCACTCAAGGGACGCAAGCGGACATCCAGACTAACTTGCCTTCTGAAATAGACGCAGGCAGCGTGATTTACCAAGATGCCACCCTGCAAATCCGTGTCACGGAAGATACGCAAGGCCATCAGGTCTGGAGAGTCATTGCGTTGCCGTCCGCAGGCAAGTGAAGCACGCGCACGGCCCGCATGCGGCGTTAGCTGCTGGCAGATCGGGTTTCTGCAACGCGAAGATCCGTCCTCATACGGGTAAGCATCGCTATCGCTCGCGGTGCTTGCCTACGCCGCACGTCAGCGGCATCAGCGAAACCGACCCGCGCTTCGCCAGCTACGCCGGCTTCCTCGGCAGCGACTACCTGCTCAACCGCCTGGGGCTGGATGGCGACGCCACCCTCAAACGCCTGGGCGATGCCTTCTACGAAACCCAGCTCGTCCTCGACCAGATCACCGGCCTCACCGGCCGGCGCTACCTCACCGGC
>NZ_JBZEGI010000038.1:0-2122 GCF_058216415.1 Dyella sp. SYSU CM1112
GCCAACGCCAACGCCGACGCCAACGCCAACGCCAACGCCAACGCCAACGCCAACGCCAACGCCAACGCCAACGCCAACGCCAACGCCAACGCCAACGCCGACGCCGACGCCGACGCCGACGCCGACGCCAACGCCAACGCCAACGCCAACGCCGACGCCAACGCCAACGCCAACGCCGACGCCAACGCCAACGCCAACGCCAACGCCAACGCCAACGCCAACGCCAACGCCAACGCCAACGCCAACGCCAACGCCAACGCCAACGCCGACGCCAACACCAATCACATTACAACTAGGGTTGGATAGAGATTATTATTTACGTGGCTATGTCGATCGTTACAATTTGAATAATGTCATCGTTAATGATTACGTCAATGTGGATGCCAAAAGCATATTTTATGTATCCGATCTTGGAGACAAAAATATTGCCTTGAAAGCTGGCAATGGTCTTTTTATAGGGGCCTTTGATGGTAGTTTTGACGGTGTCGTTCCTTTCCCGATCTATGGAATAATGTGCGCAGGGGTGGAATACGCTGATGATCCAAAAGCTTCTATACGCCTGGAGGTCGTCAGCGGAAGTGGTGGTTATGGAAGCATGGTCAAGCTTTTTGACAATAATTCCGGTGCCTATTATGTGGCAAATTTGTCGGGGGGCGCTGGATATTTTATACAAGCCACAGGAAGTAGCGGCGACCTATTCTATATAGGAGATCCATCGAATCCATCGCCGCCGCCACACAAGATTGTTACCTTGCAATCACTGTCTGAGAATTATAATGGCTATTATCTTCACGGTTACGCATCATCGGATCCGCACGATCCATATGGTAGCTTAATTGTTGTCAATACCATTAATAATGGTATTGACGATGTTTTTCATATTTATGATGCGGGTGGTGAAGATGTTTGCCTGAGGGCAAGCAATGGATGGTTTCTGGGTACAAATAATGTCCAGTTGCCAACGGGAACACGAGAAAATGTAATGGATGCAAATTTTGGCCTTAATACGGCTAATCGCATAAAAGTAGAGGTGGTTAGTGGAGATGGTGGCTACGGGAGTAAAGTGAGGCTGGTTGATGAAAAATCTGGAAATTATTACAAGGTTAATCTGGTGTGGGGCACCGAGATTGTGTGGGTTCAGGCTATAACCAAAGACCCTGACGATCCAGCTACTCTCTTCTATATCGGAAATCCGGCGTCATAAACGTTAGCAACCACGCCATGAGACGTGGGTGCCGGCGAAACCGATGTGAAGTGCATTGTCTGTGGAAAATCAGCCTGAGTCATTATCATGCTTGCCGGCGGATACGATCTCTTATCATGTCAATGATTGCTTATGTATCGCGTGTTTTCTGGGCAAGCAGGCGGGATGAGAAATAACTAATTTTTGAAGATTTATGTGGGTTCTTCACATGCCTGCCAGGATAGGTGAAGGCGACGGGATTTTTAGCACAAAGTTAAGCATATGACAGCGAGTGTCTGAGATTAGGCTAAGAACGGATGAACGGCAGGCCATCGTCTGTTCGGTCCGAAGGGTTTTTCTTCGATAGTGTTGGCGCGCAAGAAGCGTAAAAAGGAGTAAGGCATCGTGACGTCCTCCAATAAACCAGGTCATCCTGTTTCCAAGGCCACACCGCTGGTCAGGCTCACGACCAAAAAGGATAACGCTCCTGCGGATCCCTCTTACATCACGAACATCACTTACCAGAATGAAGTGGAAATGGTCGTGGTCAACCAGAACAGTGAGTATCCGCAGGGTTCGCCGGTTACGTTCAAGTTGATGACCAAGTCAGGTTTGGATCCCTTCGATTCGAGCAGTGATGCCTATCTGAGCATGACAGCCAAGTTTGTCGATGATAAAGGCAACCTTGTCGGAAACACGTATCACAGCACGACCCAACTCATGGGTGACCGTGATGCGTCTTTTGTCGATAGCGTGGCGGAACACGTATGGCTCTACGGACGGGCGGACGCCTATAAGGTTTTCAACAGCCAGGTATTCACCTTCACGTCGCCGACGCCGACGCCAACGCCAACGCCAACGCCAACGCCAACGCCAACGCCAACGCCAACGCCAACGCCAACGCCAACGCCAACGCCAACGCCAACGCCAACGCCAACG
>NZ_JBZEGI010000039.1:0-1651 GCF_058216415.1 Dyella sp. SYSU CM1112
CTTCCCATGCGTTCCTTTTCCTTCTGACTCCTATGCCACACCCAACCCAAGACAACGACATCCTGCGCTATTACGAAGCCGAAATGCGCTATCTGCGCGAGGCGAGCAACGCCTTTGCGCGCGCATTCCCCGAGCGCGCCCGCGCGCTGGGCCTTGGTCACGTTGGCGAGCGCGATCCGCACGTGGAGCGACTGTTTGAAGGGTTCGCGTTTTTGATGGGTCGCTTGCGCCACAAACTCGACGACGCGTTGCCAGAGCTGACCGAAGGAGTGGTCAGCATGTTGTGGCCCCATTACCTGCGCATGATTCCGTCGCTGTCGATCCTGGAGCTTCGGCCCGACCACGACGCGCTGCAACACCACGAACGGTTGGAGCCAGGGCTTGAAGTTCTCGCCGATCCCATTGCACTGAACACGGGCGAGCCGGCCACGGTGGAATGTGTCTACCGCACGACGCAGCCCGTAGATATCTACCCCTTGCGCCTCACCGAGGCACAGGTCACGACGCGTGACGATGGCCGCTCGGTGTTGCGCTTTCGTCTGACTATCCCATCGCAAGCCCAACGCCAGTCACTCACGGTGCCGCGCTTGCGCCTGTACCTGCACGCTGACCGCCCCGTTGCGATGACCTTGTACGCAGCCATGACGGCCGAACCACTGACGCTGCAGGTCCGCGTGCCCGGCTACCCGAAGGAACGGCCAGGTGCTGCGCAATCGATGCCGGGGCTGCGGCTGCAAGCGGCTGGCTTTGCCGACGACGAACGGTTATGGCCCAAAGCCGACAACACGTTTGGCGGCTATCAACTGCTGCTGGAGTATTTCACGTTTCCTGAGAAGTTCATGTTCGTGGACCTCTTGGGCTTGGACATGCAGGCGATCCCGCATGACGCGCCGTACCTCGATATCGAGGTGGTGTTGCATAAGCCGTATCCTCATAGCATGGGTTTTTCCGCGGAGAACGTGCGGCTGTACTGCACGCCGATCATCAATCTGTTCCCCATGGAAACCGATCCAGTCACGACCACGCGTTGGGACACCGACTATCGCGTAATGGCCAATGAGGATTACAGCGCACACGTGGACGTCTATGCGGTCGATGCCGTCCAAGGTTTGGAGGCCGGTTCAGCCAAACGCTTCGAATACGTGCCGTTCGCCGCGTTTCGCCATCGCGGCGGCATGCTGCGTCACGAAAAGCCCGAACGCTATTTTCATACGCGCATGTGCCGCGCTCCGACTGGCCGCTTCGAGACCTGGGTAGTGCTCGGTGGCCACGCATGGGAACACCAGACGACATTGCCGTGCGAAACGCTCTCCCTCTCCGTGACCGGTACGAATGGCATGCTGCCGCGCAATGGCCTGAGCGAAGGCAGCATCACCCGAATGCGTGGTGGCTTCACCCATGTGGATGCGGTGCGCAATCTCATGGCTCCGACGCTCCCGGTGTATCCGCCCACCGGCGACCGCTTCCACTGGCGCGTACTGTCGCATCTGGCGCCCAACTATCTTTCTATGCTCGATCTACAACAGCTGCGCGGTGCGCTCGCGCTGTACGACTGGACCGAGGGTGACCTCAATCGACAGCGTATCGACGCGATTACCGGTGTACGCCATCGCGGGGTACAGAAACTCGTCAAGAACGGCTTGCTGCGCGG